>NZ_JARUBO010000001.1 GCF_029626235.1 Micromonospora sp. WMMD1120
ACCTGCAACGGGTCGCCGACGCGGCCGGCGTCGACCTGGCCGAGGTGTACCCGGCCGCGGATCTCGACCTGGCCCGGGCACACGCGAACAAGCGCGTGCAGGTCGGCAACCGCGGCTACGACCTGACCCTCGATCTGCCGAAGTCGTACTCGATCCTGACCGCGCTGGCCCCGGCGGACCTGGCCCGGGAGCTGGAGGACGTCTACCTCGACGCGGTCCGCGAGACGGTCAGCGCGATGCAGGGGTGGGCCGGCTACGGGATGCGCGGGCACCACGGCGACGGCCAGCGCGCACAGCGGGTCGACGGGACCGGGCTGCTGGGCTGGATGACGGTGCACCGCACCGCCCGGCCAGTCCCGGGTGCCGCCCCGGATCCGCACCTGCACGCCCACCTCACGCTGCTGAACCTGGTCAAAGGCACCGACGGGAAGTGGTCGACGATCGGCGCCGGCGGCCGCGACATCCACCGCCACGCGCACGCCGCCGACGCCCTGGTCAAGGCCCGACTGCGGGCGATGACCCACGCCCGGTGGGGAATGGAGTGGGTCCGCGACGAACGGACCGGGGCGTGGGAGGTCGCCGCCGTCCCGGCCGACCTGCGCACCCGGATGTCGAAGCGGGCCGCCCAGGTCGAGGCCGCGATGCGCGACGCCGGCGTCGACCCGGCCGCCACCACCGCCCGGCAACAGAAGGTCGTCGCGGCGCAGACCAAGGAGGCCAAGCAGCCCCCCGGCGCCGGCGGAGACCTGCGCGTCGAGTGGCACCGCCAGGCCCTGACCGCCGGCGTCGACCCGCCCGCGGTGGTGGCGGCCGCGACGCCCGGCCCGAGCCACCCACCGCCGCGGCCCAGCCCCCAGGAGGCCGCCGCCCACGTGTTCCGACCCGAGGACGGGCTGACCGGGCACCGGAAGGTCACCACCCGCGCCGAGGTCCTCGCCGCCGTCCTGGACGCCACCGGCCCGGCCGGCGTCGACGAGCTGGCCGACGCCGAGCAGCTCGCCGACCAGGTCCTCGCGCTCGACGTCGCCGTGGCGCTGCCGCCGGCCGGCGCGGTGCACCTGTCCAACGCCGACCGCTACACCAGCGCGGACATCGTCGACGCCGAGCGGGCGGTGCTCGCGGCCGCCCGGGACCGGTACGCGAGCACCACCGCAGTGCTCGACGAGCAGACCATCGCGCTCGCGGTGGCCCAGTTCGAGACCGCCAACGGTTTCACCCTCAGCGCGCAGCAGCGGGCGGTTCTCGACCGCCTCGCCGGCGGCGGGCACGGGGTTGACGCCGTGATCGGTGTGGCCGGCGCGGGCAAGACCACGCTGATGGCGGTGCTGCGCAGCGCCTACGCCGCGACCGGTCAGGTGGTCGCCGGCGCCGCCACGGCGGCCGTGGCCGCGCAGAACCTGCAGAGCGAGGCGGGCATCGAGTCCCGCACGATCGCCTCCTGGCTGCACCGCATCGACGCAGGTCCCGGCCTCGCCGGCGTCGACGTCCTGGTGGTCGACGAAGCCGCGATGGTCGACGACCGGCACATGGCCCGGCTCCTTCACGCCGCCGGCGCCGCCGGGGTGAAGGTCGTCGGGATCGGTGACCCGCAGCAGCTCAAGGCGGTCGGGGTCGGCGGTACCTTCGCCGCCGTGCACGACCTGCTCGGCGGGCTCACCTTGACCGACAACCGGCGTCAGCGCGACGTCGACGAGCGGGCCGCGCTGGCGCTGTGGCGCACAGACGCCCGCCGCCAGGCCCTGTACCGGTGGGCCGACGCCGGGCGGATCCACGCCACCGACACCACCGCGGCCGCGCACACCGAGCTGATCGCCACCTGGTCGACCGAGCGGACCCGCTGGGACGACCCGCACGACCGCATCCAGCACCTGCTGGTCCTCGCGCACACCAACGCCGACGTCGACGAGCTGAACCAGCGGGCCCGCGCGATCCGGATCGCCGCCGGCGAGCTGCCCGGCCCGCAGCGGGTCTACCAGCTGCGCGACGGCGGCACACTGACCCTCGCGCCCGGCGAGCAGGTGCTGCTGCGGGTCAACGACCGCCGCCGCCAGGGCGTCGACGTCCTCAACGGATTCCGCGGAATCGTCACCGCCCTCGACGACCGCGGCCGGGCCGAGGTCGAATGGCGCCAGCCCGGCCCCGACGGCCCGCAACTGGCCCGCGCGTGGGTCACGCCCGCCTACATCGCCGGCGGTGGGGTGAGCCTCGGATACGCGATCACCGCAGCGAAGGCGCAAGGGCTGACCGCCGACCGGACCCTGGTCTACGGCAACGGGATGCAGGCCAACGTCCTGTACCCGGCGATGTCACGCGACCGGCGCCGCGCCGACCTGTGGCTCGCTCTCGACCCACTCGAAGACCCGGCCGACCGGGTACGCCTCGGCGCCCCCGCCAGCGCCGCCGAGATACGCCAACGCGCCGTCGACGCCTACGCCACCGCCGTCGAACGCGACCGGCCCGACGGCATCGTGCTGGCCGAGCTCGGCCAGACACCGCAGCCCATCACCCTCCGTCCCGTCGTCCCGGCGCCCCGCCGCGACCCCGACACCACGCCGCGTGTGGCTCAGCCGGTCGGCGACGTCGACGCGCTCGCCGCCCGCGTCGACGCCCTCGACGACGAACTGCTGCGCCAGCCGACCGCGCGGGAGGTGCTGCGCGAACGGCTCCAGCACGCCGCCCTGACCACCGCCCAGAAGCAGGTCGCGCAGGAGCACACCCGACGCGAGGTCATGGGCGAGTTGCGGGCCATCGCCGCCGGCGAACAGCCCTCCGGCCGGCTCACCCGCGAGCAGCTGCGCGACGGCCTGGCCGTCGTGCGCGCCGAAACCGCCCGCCGCCAACGCCAGGCCGCCCTGGCCGCCGGCGGCCGCGCCGAACACGTCCCCGACGGCGCCAGCACCCACGTGTCCTGGCGGCAACGCCCGCACGGCCAGCTCACCGACGCGCAGCTACGCGCCGCGATCGGTGAGGCCGACACCGTCATCGCGCGTACCCACCACGACATCACCCGGCGCCTGGCCGACGCCGCCGAGCAACTCGCCGCCGCCCGCGACGGTACCGGCCCCTCGATGCAGGCCCTGACCGCGCAGCGCGACCAGCTCCGCGCGGCCGCCGACGCCGCCACCACCGTGGACCAGGCCCGCCAGGACGCCGCCGCCGCCCGGCAGGCCGCCACCGACGCCCGGACCCGAGCCCAGCAGCTACACGCTCAGTCGCAGCGCAACCCGCTGCTGCTGCGCCTGGCCGGCACCAGCCGCGCCGAGCTGGCCGCCCAAGCCGTCGCCGCCGCACAGCAGGCACAACGCCACGACCACGCCGAGAACACCGCGCAGGCCCGCGCCCGCCACGCCGCACCCATCGCGCGGGCGACCCCCGACGCCGCCGAGCGGCTGACCGCGCTGCACCGCGACTGGCCCGCGCGCGTGGCCCAGGCCAAAGCCCTCGACGTCGCCAACGCCGAACAGCTCCCCACCGGCCGGGCCATCACCCACACCCGCGAGCACGCCACCCGCTGGCAGCGCCGCAGCGAAGCGCTACGCGCCGAAGCCGCGCTACGCCAGCGCTTGGACCCACTGCTCGCCCGCGCCGAAGACCTCGCCCGCCAAGCCCAGCAGACCCGCCAACGCACCGACCAAGCCCACGAGCAGGCCACCCAACGCCGCGCCCCACAACCCACCCACGAGCCCCGGCCCACCATCGACCGGGGCCCGTCACTGGGCATGTGACCCCGCCACGCTGCCGAAACGCGCTACGCTCGCAGGCGAAGACCCCGGCCAGCCTCTGCCCCGCAAGGGCACGCAGCCGGGGTTTTGACATCCCCCTGCTCGACGAGCAGCCCGTCGGGTCAGCGCGGCGGGTAGGCGTACTCGAGCACGGTGGAGACGAGTTCGCTGCGGGAGACGGCGCGGTGCGCGGCGACGAGCTGGTCCAGGACCCGGCGGTTGGCCGGGGTGGTCTTGAACGTCCAGGGCACCCGGCCGGCGTCACCGCGGCGGTCGACCGGGTGCCGGGCGAACAGGCCACCAGAAGCCACGTCGGGCACCGCGCGGCGAGCAGCCAGGAGCGCGGGCAACTGCTCCTGCGCGCTCTCGATGGCGTCGTAGACGACCGCGGCGTTGGTACGGCCACGCTTGTCCGCGCGGATCTGCTCAGGCACGTGAGGCAGTACGTAGACGGTGATCTGACGAGTGGTGTCACCAGCATCCGCGCTGGCCGTCGGCGGCGGGGCTACGCGAGGGGCCATGCCCTGATCAACGATGAAACGGCATCGTGGAAACCGATAGCCCAAACCAATAGTCGTTAGCGATAGCGAGTCTAAAAAGCGAGAAAGCGGAGCGAGCGAGCATAAGGAGCGGGGGAGTGGTGCGTGCCCCAGTCGCCCGATCGAGCGTGGGCATGGCACCCTCTGCGAGCAGGCACTACGCGCCCGCACGTAGTGCACAACCGCCACTCGCTGATGGAGCCCACCGGTGACGCTCACGATGTTCGATAGTCAGTTCGCCCGTACCGCGGCCATGGACCGGATCGTGGCGATGGTCAACGACAAGGGCGGGGTCGGAAAGACCACCCTGGTGTCGAATCTGCTGGGCCAGCTCGCGGCCGCCGGGTACAAGGTGCTCGGGGTCGACCTGAACCGCCAGGCCAACATGTCCGACGACCTTGGCTACCGTGACCGCACCGAGGTCGACGACCAGGGGGAGCAGCTCTACGAGGCGATCCGCCGGCCCGGCAAGAACCCGCTGGTGGCCCACGAGGTGCGGCCCAACCTCTGGGTGGTGCCCGGCGGCCGGGAACTGGCCGCGCTGACCCCACTGATCACGATGAACATGCAGCAGGAGGGCCGCGCCGCGTACCTGGGCCTGGCCGCTGCCCTGGCACCGATGGCGGCCGACTACGACCTGATCCTGATCGACTCGCCGCCGGAGAACATCGTCCTGGTCGACCTGGCGCTCGCCGCCGCCCGCTGGACGATCATGCCGACCCGGTCGGACACCGGTGGGCTGATCGGCATGAAGCTCACCGCCGAGCGGTTCCGCACCGCCCGCGAGATCAACCCCACCCTCGGGCTGCTCGGCGTGGTGCTGTTCGCGACCCTGTCCGGGGCCCGGGCGATCCACGCCGAGGTCAAGGAAGACGTCGCCGCCGCGTTCGGCGGGCAGAGCCCGATGCTGGCCTCCACCATCCGCTACTCCGAGCGGGTCGCCCGGGACGCGCGCCGCGCCGGCAAGCTCGCCCACGAGCTGGAGATCGAGGCCGCCGCGCAGCCGGCGTTCTGGGAAGCCCTACGCCAGGGCCGCAAGCCCGGACGACACAGCACAGCCACCGCCAGCGTCTCCGCCGACTTCCGCGCCCTCGCCGCCGAGGTGCTCGACATCATCGCCGCCCAGGAAGCCACCCAGGCGTGAGCGCGGACTCCGAGAACCTCAGCGACCTGTTCGGCCCCTCCGCCGCAGCCTCCGTCTCGACGGCCGCCAACACCCTCGCGGGCCGGCTACCCGACCGCCGCACCAGCGCCGTGGACGCGGTCGCCGCCAACGCCACGCCAGCAGCTCGCGTCACCCAACAGCCCCAGCGGAGCGAGAAGACGACGCCTGTGGCCAGGCCGCAGACCGAGCACCGGCACGACGACGGCGACGCGGACGACGACCTGCCCGCGCAGATCAGCGTGTACGTGCTGCCCGCCGTCGTCACCACGGTCCGGCGTACCCGCAACGGCCGCACCAACGCCCAAATCGCATTCCAGGCCATCACCGCACTCCGCGACCAACTGCCCGAGCTGGTGGCAGCACACCGCAGGACCGCAGCCAAACCGTCCGCCGCGGTGGGACCCTTCGCGCCGCAGCCCGGCGACCGGAGTAGCAGCACACGCCGTGTCCTGTGGACCTTCAAAGCAACCGGCCGTAACCAGCGAGTCCTGGACAAAATCGTTGGTGAAGCCGGAGCCGGCTCCCGGTCCGAGCTCGTCGCTGCCGCGCTGGAGGCGCATTTGCTACGCCGT
>NZ_JARUBO010000002.1 GCF_029626235.1 Micromonospora sp. WMMD1120
CAACGCCGCCTCAATCGTGACCACCGTGGTCCGGCTGAAACTGGACCACCCCGGTTTGGTTGATCTTCAGTCGTTGGTCTTGGTCGCTGCCGGGACGCGGCCGAGGTCGCGGTCCTTGAGCCGGTAGCTGTCGCCCTTCATCGAAACGACCTCGGCGTGGTGAACAAGCCGGTCGATCATGGCCGCGGCGACGACGTCATCACCGAAGACCTCTCCCCACCGGCCGAAGGGCTTGTTACTGGTGACGATCAGCGAGGCACGTTCGTAGCGGTTCGAAACCAACTGGAAGAACAGGTTCGCCGCTTCGGCTTCGAAGGGGATGTAGCCGACCTCGTCAACGATCACCAGCGGGATCCGGCCGAGTTTGACGAGCTCGTCCTGCAGCCGGCCGGCGTGGTGGGCGTCAGCGAGACGGGACACCCACTGAGCGGCGGTGGCGAACGCGACCCGGTGTCCGGCCTGGCAGGCCCGGATACCGAGACCGATGGACAGGTGGGTCTTGCCGGTGCCGGGCGGCCCCAGGAACACGACGTTCTCCTTCGACGCCACGAAGTCCAGAGTGCCCAGGTGGGCGATCGTCTCCCGCTTCAACGACCGCTGGTGTTCGAAGTCGAACTCCTCCAGGCTCTTGCGTGCCGGGAACCTCGCCGCCCGGATACGCCCCTCACCGCCGTGGGCCTCCCGGGCCGCCACTTCGCGTTGCAGACAGGCGGCGAGAAACTCCTCGTGCGTCCACGACTCCGCCCGGGCCCGCTCCGCGAGCCGGTCCACCGACGCCGCCAACGAGGGCGCCTTCAACGCACGGGTGAGGAAAGCGATCTCGGAGGAGACGTTGCGGTTGCCGGTCGTTCTGGAGGCCATCACGCGGCCGCCTCGGCATCGACACCGAACATGCGGTCGTAGTCGGCCAACCTGCGGTGCTCCACCTCGGCCGTGACCGCCGGTGCCGGCGCCTGCCGCGCGGCGGTCCGCAGATCGGCGGCGGCCTGACGGTGAGCCGGGTCGGTGATGCTCTGATGCCGCGCCCAGCACCGGTCGTGCCGGGCGACGAGACGGCCCTCGCAGAGCACCTGCACCCGGTCGGCGTCAGCGACCACGTCGACCCGGCGGCCCACCACCATCGGGTGCACCGAGTAGTCGTTGCCGTCCAGCCGGACGTAGTGGTCGCGGGGCAGACGGGTGCTCCGCCGCCAGCCGACCACCGGCGCGACCGGCGGCAGCGTCAACATCGCCGCTCGGTCGGCCTCCCACCGGTCCACCGGCCGGCAGCCCAGCACCCGGTGCCGACGCTGGTTCGCCCGTACCAGCCATTCGGCAAGCTGGGCGTTGAAGTCCCGGGGCGAGCTGAACCGGCGCCCGGGCAGGAACGACGTCTCAAGATAGCCGTTCGCCCGCTCCACCAGGCCTTTGGCTTCCGGATCCGCCGGCCGGCACTGGAGCACGCGGATCCCGAGAGTGCCACGGAAGCCGTTCATCGCCTCGGTCAACTGCGGCCTGCCGGCACGCCACTGGCCAACCGCTGACTCGTTGTCCCATACCAACGTCCTGGGCACCCGACCCCACCCGGAGATCAACGTCCAGTGTCCGACCAGCAGATCCGCCGACTGCCGGGACGGGATCATCACCGCCGTCAGCCACCGCGAGTACCCGGACACCATCACCATCACCGGCGGCCGTCCGACCTGACCGAACCCCAGGGGCACGTCCGCCGGCGGGA
Organism: Micromonospora sp. WMMD1120; assembly: GCF_029626235.1. NCBI lineage: Bacteria > Bacillati > Actinomycetota > Actinomycetes > Micromonosporales > Micromonosporaceae > Micromonospora > Micromonospora sp. WMMD1120. The sequence goes on from NZ_JARUBO010000002.1 coordinate 1,718, forward strand.
ACCACAGATCACACTGCGCCAGCTCACCCGGCAGGTACTCGGTGCGCTGCGCCGGGTCAGGCCGGCGGAACAACGGCCGCAGCCGCTGCACCCGGTCACAGAACACCGTCTTCCCACGGGTCCACCCGACCCGTTCCATGATCACCGTCGAGGGCATGTCCGGGAACTCCGCCAACAACGC
>NZ_JARUBO010000003.1 GCF_029626235.1 Micromonospora sp. WMMD1120
GATCGTCAGATCGGCCGGGAGGCCGTTCATGACCGTCGCCATCTGGTTCTCGGCGCCGGTGGCCACCGCCGCCACCTGCACCCGGGTGATCTGCCGCCCGAAGTCGGCCAGGTCCAGGCTCAGCTCCTGATCCGAGACGAGCTTGGCGTGGTACAGGTGCGACAGGGACACGTCGACCGGCACCTCGTCGACGTCGTCATAGGTGATCGTCGCACCCGGCGACGACTGGGTCCGCGCCGTCGACGGCTGCGGCACCCGCACCGTGATCGTGTCCCCGTTCGACCCGCTGAACTCCGCGCCCGGGATCCGCGACGCCGTCATCGGCAGAACGAGGGTGCGCGTCAGCAGCTCGATGGCGAGGGACGAGATGCCTTGCGCGGTCAGCACAGCCACTGCGCTACTCCTTTGCTAGTGACCCGACCACGGCGCGGACGCCGTGGTCAGAAGTCGGACTTGAGAATCGCCTCGGCCATCTCGGCCGGGCTCTTGTCGGCGGCCGCCGCCGGCACCGCGCCGGACGTCAGCCGCTCCTTCGGCCTGGTGGCCGTGCTCGCCGTACCGGCCGGCGGCATCCGGCCGCCGTCGCTGTCGCCACCGTCGCCGTTGCCGCTGTCGGATGCCTTGCCGTCACCGGCGGCACCGTCCTTGCCCGCGTCGCCGCTCGTACCGTCCTTGCCGGCCGGTTTGAACGACTCCAGCAGCTCGTCGGCATCCGCCAACAGGTCGTCCCGGGTGTCCCCGCGCAGGCGTGCCGCCTGCTTCGCGGTGAGACCCTTCTCCGCGGCGATGTCGGCGATCAGCGCCCGCCGTTCGGCGTCGCCCGCCCGCTTCTCCATCTCGGCCAGCTTCTCCATCACCTTGTCCATGTCGGACTTGGTGCTGTCGCTGGCCGCCTTCAGCCTCTCCAGTTCGGCGTGGTTGGCCTTGGCCTGGTCCTCGTGCTTACGCGCGAGGGCCTTCCACTTCTCGGCTTCCGCTTCCCAGTCCTTGCCGCCCGTGCCGGCCGGCTTGGCGGTCTGGTCGGTGGTGCCGGTGTTGTCGTCCGCCATCGCGGTCACTCCCGTGTCGGGTCGGTCCGGCCCGTGTCGGGCCGGAGGGTCTGATCACCGGCGAGGTACCGGCGGAACGCGTTCAACGCGTCGTTGCTGGTGCCCCGGCTCAGTTCGCCGGACTCGCGGGCCTGCCGCTGCGCGGCTTCCCATGCCCGGCGTAGCCGTTCGTTGCCGGGCACCGGCCGCGACCCCTCGTAGAACGGCTCGGCGGTGCAGGCGCAGTGGTCGTGGGCCTGGAACCGGGCACCGCGCTGCGACTTGAACGCCGGCCCCCGCGAGGCGATCATGGCGCAGAACGCGCACGGCGACCCCGACGTGACCCGCTGCCAGCCGGCCGCCTGCCGGTCCGCCCGCACCGAGTCGGTGACCGTACGCCGGCCGCCGCCGAGCACCATCCACACCGCCGACCCCGACGCCCGCACCAGGCCGGTCCGCGCCGCCGCCTGCGCCGACTGGCCGGCCGCCGCCGCCGACCGCATCCCGGCCAGCCCGGTCGCCCGCAGCACCGCCCGCACCGCCGGCGCGTCCGGTGCCTCGGCCAGCCGCGCCGTCGCCGACCCGGCCACACCCTCGGCCGTCCGGAACCGCTCGAAGTACGCGGCCGCCAGACCGGCCGAGTCGCCGTGCCGCTGCCGGATCAGGATCTCCGCCGCCACCGCGAACCGCTCGAAGTCGCCCGGCCCGATCAGCGACCACAGCTGCACCAGGTCCCGCAGCACATCCGCCCGCAACGTCAGCTGCGCCTGCCGGTGCGCCCGGGTCAACGCGGCGCCCTCAACCGTCAGCGCCACCAGCGCCACCCGGATCATCCGGGTCCCCGTCGTCGGGGCCGGTGGCCTGCCGGTCCAGCAGCGACGTCAGGTTGGCCAACGCGTCGCCCTGGGCGGCGGCCGCCTTGAACCGGCGGATGTCCTGCTGGGTGACACCCGGGATCCGGTCCCACAACTCCTGCGCGGGAACGCCGAGCATCTGCGCCAGCTTGCCCAGCCCGTCGACGACCGCGGCGAACGCGGCCGCCGACGTGTCCCGCCACACCACCTCGGCGTCGTCGGGCACCGGCACACCCATCAACGCGCCGACGACCTGGAACGACTGCTCGTGCGACTCGCCCATGCCGGTCTTACGCTCGTCGACCTTGCGGTCCCGGCCGGCCTCGGCCGCCGCCAACGCCTCCGCGGACAGGTTGACCAGCTCGCCGATCAGCTCATGCACCGGCGTCTGCGACAGCGTCGCCACGAACTTCGACGTCGACTCCCGCGACGCCAGATACCCGCTCAACTCCGTCTGCGAGAACTCACCCAGCCGCATCTCATCGGGCATCGCGTCGAACGTCCAGAACTGCGACGCGGCGGACCGCATCTTCGCGTCGCGGTCCTCCGGCGTCCACCCGATCGCCCACCGCTGCCGGAACGCGCTGTACCACTCCGCGCCCTTGAGCGAGAACGAGGTGAGGTCGAGCTGGTCCTGCATCGGCATCAGCGGCGCGACCTGCC
>NZ_JARUBO010000004.1 GCF_029626235.1 Micromonospora sp. WMMD1120
GGGGAGACGCGGGAGACGGCCGACGACATGCGTGAGGGCGCGCCCCGGGACACCGGCGCCCTGGCCGAGTCGGTGCAGGAGGAGATCGACGCCGGCGGGCTGACCGGCCGGGCGGTGGCCACGGCACGGCATGCGACGTTCGTCGAGCACGGCACCGAGGACACCCCGGAACAGCCGTTCGCGCAGCCGGCCGCCGAGCGGGCCCGGCGGCGGTTCCCGCGCAGGGTGAAGAAGGAGACGGGCGTGTCGCTGCGGAAGCTGGCCCGCTGATGGCGGTCGGCTGGTCCGGCGCCGACCCGCAGGAGGCCGCCGACCCGGAAGACTACGAGCTCGGCAGCAGGCAGCAGGCGAACGAGCCGATCACCCTGACGCACGTGCGGGTGTGGGCCGGCGAGAACGAGATCGACTACCCCGGCCGGGTCGGCAAGATCTGGACCACGAGCGGGGTGCTCCTCGCCTCGGCGGTGATGCCGACCAGTCTCCCGGTGGGCTGGTCGACGCACGAACTGTCGTCACCGGTGGAGCGCCTCGCCGGCGAACAGTACGTGGTGTCCTACCCGACAGGTGGGAATTACGGGGTACTCGTCGACGCCCTGGACGACGCCGTGGTGTCGGCCGACGGTGCCGTGACGACGCTGTCCAGCGCTGCGGTGCCGAACGGTGTCTACAACGAAAACCCGGGATCGTTCCCGTCGCTGTCGGTCGGGAACTGGTACGGCGTCGACGTCGCGTACGACCTGGGTGTGGCGTCGGGGACGGCGCCGACGATCACCGCGGTGGACGTGGCGTCGGACGGTCTGCAGGTCGAGGTGACGATCACCGCGACCGACCCGGACGGCCTGGACGACGCCACCTACCGGGTCGACTGGGGCGACGGCACCACCACGTCCGGGTCGACCCCGATCCTCACGCACGCCTACGCCACGTTTGGCGTGAAGGCGATCCTGGCCCGGGTCACCGACGCCGGTGGGCTGTCCGGGTACGCGGCGGCCGCCGTCGACGTGCAGGCCGCACCCGGGGACGGGTCGCAGTCGCCGATCCACCCGGTGCAGGCCGCGATCCACGCCCGGCTGACCGGCGACAACACGCTGATGGGCATGGTCACCGGCGTGTGGGACCAGGTCCCCGAGCCGGCGGTGAAGCCGTACGTGCGGATCGGTGACCACCTGTCCATCCCGGACAACGACCATGGCGGGTTCGGCCGGAACATCACCGTCACCGTGCACGTGTGGACCGAGGCGCGGGGTAACGCCGATGGGCAGGCGATCGCCCGGCGGATCGGGGTGCTGCTGGATCACCGGCCGCGTGAGCTGACGGTGACCGGGCACCGGGTGGTGTCGATCCGCAACGAGTTCGACCAGGCGGTGCCGACCACGGACCCGCAGGTGCGTCATCACGTGATCCGGTTCCGGATCATCACATCGCAGGTAGAGGAGTAGCAGCGTGTCTGGACTTGACGCGTTCGGCACCCAGTTCAAGCGCGGGGACGGTGCCACGCCGACCGAGGCGTTCACCGCCATCGCCAACGTGACCAGCATTTCCGGGCCGGCGCGGACGCGGGAGACGATCGACGTCACCGCCCACGACAGCCCGGACGGGTGGATGCAGTTCGTCGGCAGCCTCAAGGACGGCGGCGAGGTCAGCCTTGAGATCAACTACGACCCGACCGAGGCGACGCACGACCTGGACGACGACTTCGACGACGACCAGCCGCGGAACTACCAGATCGTGATCCTGCCGGACACGGCAGACGAACACACGTGGGACCTCGCCGGCATCCTCACCGAGCTGGGCGACGAGTTCCCGTACGACGACAAGATGGGCCGCAGTCTGACCGTCAAGATCAGCGGCAAGCCGACCCTCACCCCGACCGGGAGCTGACGACCGATGACTTTCCTGAGCCGTGACCAGATCCTCGGCGCGTCCGACCGCACCTTCGACGAGGTGCCCGTGCCGGAGTGGGGCGGCACCGTCCGCATCCGCAGCATCAGTGGTGCCGAGCGGGACAGCTTCGAGCAGTCGCTGCTGCAGCAGCGGGGCCGGGACCGCAAGGTCAACATGCGCAACGCCCGCGCGAAGCTGATCGTGTTGTGTGCGGTCGACGGCACCGGGCGGAAGATGTTCACCGAGGACGACATCGCCGCCTTGTCGCGGAAGAACGCGAAGCCGTTGGACCGGATCTACGACGCATGCCAGCGGATCGCGGGCCTGTCCGACGACGACGTCGACGAGCTCACGGCGGATTTCGACAGCGCCCAGAGCGACAGTTCCGCTACCGACTAGCGCTCGCCCTGGGCATGCCGGTCGGGGTGATGCTCGCGGCGATGGACTCGCGCGAGGTCGCCGGGTGGATGGCGTACGAGCGGGTGACCGGGCCGCTCGGCCCGGCCCGCGGCGACATCCAGGCCGCCATCGTGGCGTCGACCATCGCGAACTCGAACCGGGGCAAACGCGGGAAGCGGTACCGGCCGGAGGACTTCATTCCGGAATGGGACCGCCCGGAGGCGGCCGCCGGCCCGCAGGACGAGCACGACCACCTGCGGCTGATCAAACAACTCAACGCCCAGATGGGCGGCCGTACACGTC
>NZ_JARUBO010000006.1 GCF_029626235.1 Micromonospora sp. WMMD1120
GCGTCGTCGTGCTCGTGCCGGACCGCACCGGTGGCGGCCGGCACCCCGGTCAGGCCGCGCAGGCGCTTGAGCGGGGTGAAACGCCAGTCCTCCTCCAGCCCGGTGAGGGCCGGGAAGTCGGCGACGTCGTACGAGCGCAGCGCCTGCGACTTGGTGCTGGGCGGCGGCGCGGAAGCCTGGGTAGTCATCTCTTCCTTGGTCTGTCATGGATCGGAGGGTCGAAGCGGGCTGGACCGGACCCTGCGCACCGGGTCCGGGTCCGGCCCTGGCCGGGCGGAGGCGGCGTCAGCCGACCGCGCCCTCCATCTGGAGTTCGATGAGCCGGTTCAGCTCCAGGGCGTACTCCATCGGAAGCTCCTTGGCGATCGGCTCGATGAAGCCACGCACGATCATGGCCATCGCCTCGTCCTCGCTCAGGCCCCGGCTCATCAGGTAGAAGAGCTGGTCATCGCTGATCTTGGAGACGGTCGCCTCGTGCCCCATCGCCACGTCGTCCTCGCGGATGTCGACGTACGGGTAGGTGTCCGAGCGGGAGATGGTGTCGACCAGCAGGGCGTCGCACTTGACGGTGCTGCGGCTGTGGTGCGAGCCCTCCAGCACCTGCACCAGGCCCCGGTACGACGTGCGGCCGCCGCCGCGGGCGATCGACTTCGACACGATGGTGCTGCTGGTGCGCGGCGCCGCGTGCACCATCTTGGCGCCGGCGTCCTGGTGCTGGCCCTCGCCGGCCATCGCCACCGAGAGCACCTCGCCCTTGGCGTGCTCGCCGGTCATGTAGACCGCCGGGTACTTCATCGTCACCTTGGAGCCGATGTTGCCGTCGACCCACTCCATGGTCGCGCCCTCGTGGCAGACGGCGCGCTTGGTGACCAGGTTGTAGACGTTGTTCGACCAGTTCTGGATGGTCGTGTAGCGGCAGCGCGCGTTCTTCTTGACGATGATCTCCACGACCGCGCTGTGCAGCGAGTCGGAGGAGTAGAGCGGCGCGGTGCAGCCCTCGACGTAGTGCACGTACGCGCCCTCGTCGACGATGATCAGCGTCCGCTCGAACTGGCCCATGTTCTCGGTGTTGATCCGGAAGTACGCCTGCAGCGGGATCTCCACGTGCACGCCCTTCGGCACGTAGATGAACGAGCCACCGGACCACACCGAGGTGTTCAACGCGGCGAACTTGTTGTCGCCGACCGGGATCACCGTGCCGAAGTACTCCTTGAAGATGTCCTCGTGCTCGCGCAGCGCGGTGTCGGTGTCCAGGAAGACGACGCCCTGCTCCTCAAGGTCCTCACGGATCTTGTGGTAGACGACCTCCGACTCGTACTGCGCCGCGACACCGGCGACCAGACGCTGCTTCTCCGCCTCCGGGATGCCCAGCCGGTCGTAGGTGTTCTTGATGTCCTCGGGCAGGTCCTCCCAGCTGGCAGCCTGCTTCTCGGTGGACCGCACGAAGTACTTGATGTTGTCGAAGTCGATCCCGGTCAGGTCGGCGCCCCAGGCCGGCATCGGCTTGCGGTCGAACAGCCGCAGGCCCTTCAGCCGCAGGTCGAGCATCCACTGCGGCTCGTTCTTCTTGGCCGAGATGTCCCGTACCACCGCCTCGTTGAGGCCGCGCTGGGCAGACGCCCCGGCGACGTCCGGGTCGGACCAGCCGTACTCGTAGCGACCGAGGGCCGCGAGCTGCTCCTCCTGGGTCAGGGGCTGGACGATCTGCTCGGTCATCTATCTGTCCTCACAGTGGTGACGGGATTACCGGATGGAGCACGGCCCGGCTGGGTCGGGATGTGCGTGGTGCACACCCCGTCGCCGTGTGCGATGGTGGCCAGGCGCTGCACGTGGGTGCCGACCAGACGGGAGATCACCGCGGTCTCGGCCTCGCACAGCTGGGGGAACTCGGCGGCCACGTGCGCCACCGGACAGTGGTGCTGGCAGAGCTGGCCGCCCGAGGCGATCGTGGTCGCGTTGGCAGCGTAACCCTCGGCGGTCAGCGCCGAGGCGAGTGCCTCGGCTCGGGCGAGAGGGTCGTCGCCCGCGTCCTCCATGGCGGCACGGCAGCGCGACTCCAGCGCCGACACCTGCTCGGCGGCGAACGCCGCGACCGCGTCCGAGCCGCCGCTGCGGGCGATCCAGCGCAGCGCGGCGGTGGCCATGTTGTCGTAGTGGTGTGTGCCACAGCGGCCCCGGGCGGCCTCGGTCAACAGGAACACCTTGGCCGGACGCCCCCGGCCACGGCTGCCCCGCACGGTCTGCTCACGGGCGTAGACGTCGCCGTCGGCGAGCATCGCGTCCAGGTGCCGGCGGATCGCCGCCGGACTGAGCCCGAGGGCCACACCGAGCTGCGCGGCGGTCGTCGCGCCCCGCTCCAGCAGCAGGTGGGTGACCCGGTCCCGGGTGGAGACCTCGGTCGCCGACGACCCGGCAAGAGCGGTCGGCGCGGCCCCGACGGACGCGGACGCGGGCGCGCCGAGGGCCGGAACGGCCGTCGGTTGGTGCCCGGAGAGCGCCGCCGCGTTTTTCACAACGCCAACGTTACGTAATTACCCGGACTGTCGCAAACCTGGGTTCCGGTGATCCGAACCACCGGGTCGGCGGAGTCGGACGAACCTCGATCACTACGGTGCGTAGGATTTGGGCCGTGAACCGAATCGTCCCCCCGGTCTCCGGCACCCTGCTGCGCCGCCTCGCCCTCGCCTCGATCATCGCGAACGTGGGCATCGTCGTCACCGGCGGGGCCGTCCGGTTGACCGCCTCGGGTCTCGGCTGCCCCACCTGGCCCCGGTGCACCGACGATTCCTACGTCACCACGCCCGAGATGGGCGTCTACGGGGTGATCGAGTTCGGCAACCGCATGCTCACCTTCGCGGTGGGCCTGATCGCGCTGGCCACCGTCCTGGCCGTGCTGGCCCACCGACCGCGCCGCCCCGGGCTGCTCGGGCTGGCCGTGGCGGTTTTCCTGGGCATCCCCGCCCAGGCGGTGATCGGTGGCATCACCGTGCTCACCAACCTCAACCCGTGGGTGGTCGGGCTGCACTTCCTCGCCTCGATGGCGGTGATCGCCGCCGCGTACGCCCTCTGGCGTCGCGTCACCGACCCGGACGGCCCGGCCGTGGCCGTGGTGCCCACCCCGCTGCGGACACTGGCCCGGATCACCACCGCCGTCACCGTCGCGGTGCTCGTCGTCGGCACCTGGGTCACCGGCAGCGGCCCGCACGCCGGCGACCACGGCGCGGCGCGCAACGGGCTCGACCCGGAGACCATCTCCCAGGTGCACGCCGACGGGGTGTTCCTGCTGGTCGGTCTGTCGGTGGCGCTGATCCTCGCGTTCCGCGCGGTGCACGCGCGGCGGGCCACCCGCGCCGCGATCGTCCTGATCGCCGTCGAGCTGGGCCAGGGTCTGATCGGCTTCGTGCAGTACTTCACCCACCTGCCGGCGCTCCTGGTCGGCGCGCACATGCTCGGGTCCTGCCTGGTGCTGCTGGCCGCCCTGTCGGTGCAGTGGTCCACCCGGGAACGCCACCCGGTCACGTCGGCACCGGAGGCCGTCCCGGCCCAGGCCGCCCCGGTGCCGGTCAACGCCTGACGCGCCCCGCGCCCCGCGCCCCGCGCCCCGCGCCCCGCGCCCCGCGCCCCGCGCCCCGCGCCCCGCGCCCCGCGCCCCGCGCCCCGCGCCCCGCGCCCCGCGCCCCGCGCCCCGCGCCCCGCGCCCCGCGCCCCGCGCCCCGCGCCCCGCGCCCCGCGCCCCGCGCCGAAGATCGTGCTCGAACCACGATGTAGTGGCCTCACCGACACGCCCAGGCCACTACATCCGGGATGTTGCGCGATCTTGACCTCGAGAACCCCAGGTAGCGCCCGCGCACTGGGCCATCGGCCTCAAGATCCGCGCAACATCAGGGAAAGTGCTGGCTCATCGTGCGGTGAGGCCGCAACTCCGGTGAAGTTGCGCGGATCTTGGGACGCCCCCCGCGGGTCTCGGCCCGCGACGCACGGCAGAAGGCCTCAGCGCGTGGCAGGAAACGGCAGCGCGTGGCAGGAAACGGCAGCGCCCAACCCAGCCCCCACTCAAGGGTCGCGACCAACCAGGGCGACGCGCGCCCAACCCAGCCCTCACTCAAGGGCCGAGACCAACCAGGGTGACAAGCGCCCAGGCCAGCCCGGCTCAGGGGCGGCGGGTCAGGTGGGTGGTGATCGCCCCGGCGAGGCGATCGGGGGCTCCGTCGGCGTACCCGATGAAGAGCGACGGCTCGGTCAACTCCAACTCGACCAGGACCGGCTCGCCGTCCGGGCCGGGGATCAGGTCGACCCGGGCGTAGAGCAGTGCCCGGGTGCCGCCGGGGACCGCCGCGAGAGTGCGCTCGGCCACCGCCAGCTCGGCGCGCCCGGGGGTACGGGGACTGATCTCCTCGGCCTTCTCCGGCGCGGACGGGCCGAGGTCGGGACCGGTCAGCATCGGGCCCTTGCGGATCGCGTGGCTGAAGGTCAGCCCGTCCGGACCGGCCAGGTAGAGCAGGGCGGTCTCACCCTCGGTGTCGACGGCGGGCAGGTAGGGCTGCACCATTGTCACCCGGCCGGCGTCGGAGAGCCGACGGGCGTGCGCGGCGGCCAGGCGCCGGTGCTCCGGGTCGGCCAGGTCGTAGCGGCCGGTGTCCTGGCTGCCGGCGCTGATCGAGGGCTTGAGCACGTACTCGCCGGTCTCGGCGGGCGGCTGCCAGGTCTCCCCGGGTTCGATCCAGGTCGTCGGTACGACCGGCACCCCGGCGGCGGCCAACTCGGCGAGGTAGCGCTTGTCGGTGTTCCAGCGCACCACGTCGGCCGGGTTGACCAGCCTGGGCACGGATGCCGCCCAGGCCACGAACTCGTCCCGGCGCAGCGCGTAGTCCCATGGTGAGCGGAGCACGACCAGGTCGTAGCGGACCCAGTCGACGGCGGGGTCGTCCCAGACGACGATGTCGACGGCGACGCCACGGGCGGCGAGCGGGGACAGGACCAGCTGGTCGTCGCCGTTGAGGTCGACCAGTTCGGCCCAGGTGACGAGAGCGACCCGGGGTTCCCCCCGGGTCGACTGGTGGTTGGTGGTCAATTCAGGTGTCTATATCAACGGGCCATCGTGCGTCGGGCCATCGACCGCCAGAGGTCGTTGCTCGGCCGCATCTGGTCCATCAGTTCACGCTCCCAGGCGTTCTCGACGGTGACTCCCGCCTTGGCGCACGCCTCCCGGGCGGTGACGGTGTCGTCGGCGAACTGGTCGCCCCACTCCCCGTCGGCGCCCACCAGGACGATTCGTGCGCCACGCTTGCCGACGTACTCGATGACCGCCTTCGCGCCGCCGTGTCCGGCGGCGAAGGCCTTGAGGCCCGCGACCAGGCCGTGGTGCGCCTGCTCGCCGGCGGTCTGCTCGGCCGTCAGCGTCGTATCGGAACCATCTGCCATAACGCGAAGCCTAAGCAGACTTGCACACCGTTGGGCGAGAACCATGAACCTTTTGTGATGCCAATTACCTAAGGGTTTAAGGCTGACCACAGGTAACCTGACCGGATTTATCCGACTTGTACGGGCGAAACCACCCGGCAAACCTCCCGCAGCCGGCGCAGGTTGAGCCGATCCGACTCATGCTGAAAGTTACTCTGATGTGATGTTAAACCCGGACAACTCATCTACGAGCATGATTAGTCGGCGGTTATCCCGGTAAGCCACCGACGACAGAAACGTGAGAGCGAATCAGATCAACGCGTCGAGCGCGACGGCGACGAAGACGATCGTCAGGTACGTCGTCGACCAGTGGAACAACCGCATCGGCTTGACCGCCTCGCCGCGCGTCGCCCGGCGGCAGAGCCGGTGCGCCTCCACGATGAAGATGGCTCCCACGACCAGGGTCGGCACCCCGTAGATCGCGCTCAACCCCAGCGGCCAGACGGCCAGTGACGTCAACACGGTCAGCCACGCGAAGATCAGGATCTCGGCGTTCACCCGGCGGGTCGAGGCCACCACCGGCAGCATCGGGATGCCCGCACGGGCGTAGTCGTCCTTGTACTTCATGGCGAGCGGGTAGAAGTGCGGCATCTGCCAGAAGAAGACCACCGCGAAGAGCCCCCAGGCGGCCGGCGCCAGCGAGCCGGTGACCGCCGCCCAGCCGATCAGCACCGGCGCGGCCCCGCAGGCGCCGCCCCAGAAGGTGTTGGCCGGGGTGGAGCGCTTCAGCCACAGGGTGTAGACGAGGTCGTAGTAGGCGATCGCGGCCAGCGTCAGACCCGCGGCCAGCAGGTTCGTGAACGTCGCCATCAGGACGACCGACACCGCCGCCAACACCAGGCCGAAGACCAGAGCGCTGCGCGGTGACACGGTGTGCGCCGGCAGCGGGCGACGCTTGGTACGCCGCATCAGCTGGTCGATGTCCCGGTCGATGTAGCAGTTGAGCACGCTTGCCGCGCCGGCGGCGAGCGAGCCGCCGATGAGCACTATCGCCATCAGCCACAGCGACGGCAGCCCACCCTCGGCGAGCATCATCGCCGGAACGGTGGTGACCAGCAGAAGTTCGACGATCCGGGGCTTGGTGAGCGCCACGTACGCCGAGATGACCGCGCGTACGTCCCGCCGGGCCACCGGGCCCTCGGCCGCCCGCGCCGGATGCTGCCCGGCCGGGTTGCTCACGGGGCGCTCGGTGATCATGCTCACGGATTGCCACCTTCCGGCATCGCCATGGGGAGATCGGTTCGGCGGAGCCCGCTCGGGTCCGCACACCGACCCACACACTACGCGTCGTCGTTTTGGCTGCCCGGCCGACCCGACAACGGTGCGGGCCGTCACACCACCGGGTGCTGTCGCGCAGTCAGATCGTCACGTAGCGCACACCATGATGAGATCCCCGGGCGCACGTTTAGGCACGCTCGATAAGGTCATCGGTGAGGGTTCCGCCCATCTGCCGAGGAGCACAAACCATCGTGGCTGCCAAACGACCCGAGCACTCCGCACTGAACTGGTCCGACCTCGATCGCCGGGCTGTCGACACCGTCCGCGTGCTGGCCATGGACGCCGTGGAGAAATCCGGCAACGGCCATCCGGGCACCGCGATGAGCCTCGCGCCCGCCGCGTACCTCCTCTTCAACCGCGTGATGCGGCACAACCCGGCCGACCCGAACTGGCCCGGCCGGGACCGTTTCGTGCTCTCCGCCGGACACTCGAGCCTGACGCTCTACATCCAGCTCTTCCTGTCCGGTTACCCGCTGAGCCTGGACGATCTGAAGTCGCTGCGGCAGTGGGGCTCGCAGACTCCGGGGCACCCGGAGCACGGGCACACGCCGGGCGTGGAGACCACCACCGGCCCGCTCGGTCAGGGCCTGGGCAACGCGGTCGGCATGGCCATGGCGGCCCGCCGCGAGCGCGGCCTGTTCGATCCGGAGGCCGAGCCGGGCGCGTCGGTCTTCGACCACGACATCTGGTGCATCGCCTCGGACGGCGACATCGAGGAGGGCATCAGCCACGAGGCCAGCGCCCTCGCCGGGCACCAGCAGTTGGGCAACCTGACGCTGATCTACGACGACAACGAGATCTCCATCGAGGACGACACCCGGATCGCCAAGAGCGAGGACGTGGCCGCCCGCTACGAGGCGTACGGCTGGCACGTGCAGACCGTCGACTGGCGCAGCGGCGACGCGGACCAGGGCGACTACCACGAGGACGTCGAGGCGCTGTACGCGGCGCTGCTGGCCGCCCGGGCGGAGACCAGTCGCCCCTCCTTCATCGCGCTGCGCACCATCATCGGCTGGCCCGCGCCCAACAAGCAGAACACCGGCAAGATCCATGGTTCGGCGCTCGGCGCGGACGAGGTGAAGGCCACCAAGCGCCTCCTCGACTTCGACCCGGAGCAGACCTTCCAGGTCGACGAGAACGTGCTCGGCCACGCCCGCACGGTGATGGGTCGCGGCGCGGACGCCCAGCAGGAGTGGACCACCTCCTTCGACGCCTGGAAGGCGGCCAACCCGGAGCGCGCCGCGCTCTACGAGCGGCTGGCGGGTCGGGTGCTCCCGGACGGTTGGACCGACGCGCTGCCGGTCTTCCCGGCCGACGCCAAGGGTGTGGCCACCCGGGCCGCCTCCGGCAAGGTGCTGGAGGCCCTGGCGCCGGTGCTCCCGGAGCTGTGGGGCGGCTCCGCCGACCTGGCGGAGAGCAACAACACCACGATGAAGGGCGAGCCGTCGTTCATCCCGGCGTCACACGCCACCAAGGACTTCCCCGGCCACGAGTACGGCCGCACGCTGCACTTCGGCATCCGTGAGCACGCCATGGGCGCGATCCTCAACGGCATCGCCCTGCACGGCGGCACCCGCCCGTACGGTGGCACCTTCCTGGTGTTCAGCGACTACATGCGCCCGTCGGTGCGGCTGGCCGCGCTGATGAAGCTGCCGGTGACCTACGTGTGGACGCACGACTCGATCGGTCTCGGCGAGGACGGCCCGACCCACCAGCCGGTGGAGCACCTGACCGCGCTGCGGGCGATCCCCGGCCTGGACGTGGTCCGCCCGGCGGACGCCAACGAGACGGCCTGGGCCTGGCGGCAGGCGTTGGAGCACACCGACCGGCCCACCGCGCTGGCGTTGAGCCGGCAGCCGCTGCCGACCCTGGACCGCGACGTCCTCGGTAGCGTGGAGGGGGTGGCCAAGGGCGGTTACGTGCTGGCCGAGGCGTCCAACGGCAAGCCCCAGGTGATCATCGTCGGCACCGGCTCCGAGGTGCAGCTCTGCCTGACCGCCCGGGAGCGGCTGGAGGCCGACGGCACCCCGACCCGGGTGGTCTCGATGCCCTGCCAGGAGTGGTTCTACGAGCAGGATGAGGCCTACCGGGAGTCGGTTCTGCCACGCGGGGTAAAGGCACGGGTGAGCGTGGAGGCGGGCATCGCGATGTCGTGGCGCGCCATCGTCGGTGACCTGGGCGAGAGCGTGAGCCTGGAGCACTACGGGGCGAGCGCTCCGCACACCGTGCTCTTCGAGCAGTTCGGGTTCACCCCCGACCGGATCGTGGCGGCGGCGCACGCCTCGCTGGCTCGGGTGGGCGACATCACCGGTTTCACGACCGGCAACTGAGGGAGCGTGGACGGCATGACCGACAAGTTGAATGAGCTGACCGCCGCGGGCGTGGCGGTCTGGCTCGACGACCTTTCCCGGGTGCGGTTGAGCTCAGGCGGGCTGGACCAGCTCCGCCGGGAGAAGCACGTCGCCGGGGTCACCACCAACCCGACGATCTTCGCCAAGGCGCTGAGCGATGCCGACGAGTACAACTGGCAGCTGCGTGACCTCGCCACCCGTGGGGTGGACGTCGAGGAGGCCGTGCGCATGCTCACCACGTACGACGTGCGGTGGGCCTGCGACGTGATGCGCCCGTCGTACGACGGCAGCGACGGTGTCGACGGCCGGGTCTCGATCGAGGTCGACCCGCGCAGCGCGCACGACGCGGACAAGACGGTCGCCGAGGCCAAGGCGCTGTGGTGGCTGGTCGACCGGCCCAACCTCTTCATCAAGATCCCGGCGACCGAGGAGGGCCTGTCGGCGATCACCGACACGCTCGCCGAGGGGATCAGCGTCAACGTGACGTTGATCTTCGGGCTGGACCGCTACTCGGCGGTCATGGAGGCGTTCCTGGCCGGTCTGGAGCAGGCCAAGGCGAACGGTCACGACCTGTCCACGATCGGCTCGGTGGCGTCGTTCTTCGTCTCCCGGGTCGACTCGGAGGTCGACAAGAGGCTGGAGAAGATCGGCTCGGACCAGGCGAAGGCGCTGCGCGGCAAGGCCGCCGTCGCCAACGCGCAGCTCGCGTACGAGCGCTACACCGAGGTCTTCTCCTCGGACCGCTGGAAGGCGCTCGAGGCCGCCGGGGCGCACCCGCAGCGGCCGCTGTGGGCGTCCACCTCCACGAAGAACCCGGACTACCGCGACGTCATCTACGTCGAGGAGCTGATCGCCGCCGGCACCGTCAACACCATGCCGGAGTCGGTCATCCACGCGTACGCCGATCACGGCGAGACCCGGGGCGACACCGTCACCGGCTCGTACGACGCGGCTCGGCAGGTCTTCGCGGACCTGGAGTCGGTCGGGATCGACATGTCCGACGTGATCGCCACCCTGGAGCGCGAGGGCGTGGAGAAGTTCGAGGTCAGCTGGCAGGAGCTGCTCGACGGCGTGCGCAAGTCGCTGGACGCGGCGAAGCAGGGCACCGGAGCCCCGAACAAGGCGGCCACCGGCAACGCGCAGGCCGCCCAGAAGGCCGGTGGGGCATGAGCGAGCGAATCGGCGGGCACGGCACGCGGCGGAGCGGAGTGACGGCATGAGTGACCTGCTCGCGGGACCGGTAGAGGCGGCCGCCGGGCTGGCCGTGTACGGCGCGGACGCGGTCGACAAGACCGCGCCGGCGTCTACCCGGGACGCGCTGGTCAAGGCCGGTGTGCCGGGCAGGCTGGCCGGCAAGGACGCCAGCCTGTGGGGTCCGGACGCCGAGGCGGAGGCGAAGATCCGGCTGGGCTGGGTGGACACCCACCAGCGCAGCCGGGAGCTGCTGGCGCAGTTGGCCGAGCTGAAGGCCGAGCTGACCGACCTCGACCACGTGGTGCTCGCCGGCATGGGTGGCTCGTCGCTGGCCCCCGAGGTGATCACCCGGACGCTCGGTCGTCCGCTGACCGTGCTGGACACCACCGACCCGGGCCAGGTCCGGGCGGCGCTCGGCGACCGGTTGGAGCGCACCGTCGTGGTGGTGGCCAGCAAGTCCGGCTCCACCGTCGAGACCGACAGCCACCGGCGCGCGTACTGGCAGGCGTTCCTGGACGCCGGGATGACCGAGGCGGAGGCCGGCCGGCACTTCGTCGTCGTCACCGACCCGGGTTCGCCGCTGGAGCAGACCGCGACCGAGATGGGCGCGTTCACCGTGCTCGCCGACCCGAACGTGGGCGGCCGCTACTCCGCGCTCACCGCGTTCGGCCTGGTGCCCTCGGCGCTGGCCGGGGTCGACGTGTCGGAGCTGCTCGACCAGGCCGACGCGCTGGCCGCGTCGCTCGGCGCGGACCGGGACAACCCGGCGCTGGCGCTGGGCGCCGCCCTGGGCGCCGCCGCCACCCTGGCCCGGGACAAGGTCGCCCTGGTCTCCGACGGCACCGGCATCGACGGGCTCGGCGACTGGGCCGAGCAGTTGATCGCCGAGTCGACCGGCAAGGCCGGAGTGGGCATCCTCCCGGTGGTGGTGGAGTCGCCACAGAGCCCCGGCGCCACCGGCGCGGACGTGCTGACGGTCAGCTACGGCGGCGCGCTGGCCGCCGGGGAGATGCCCGGCGGCGGCGCCAACCCGGACGTGGCCGTCAACGGCCCGCTCGGCGCGCAGTTCCTGGCCTGGGAGTACGCCACCGCGGTGGCCGGCGTGGTGCTCGGCATCGACCCGTTCAACCAGCCGAACGTCACCGAGTCCAAGGAGAACACCAACAAGATCCTGGCCTCGGGCCTGCCGGCGGAGACGCCGTCGTTCACCGAGGGCGCGATCGAGGTGTACGCCCCGCAGGGCGCTCCGGCAGACCTGGTCGGCGTGCTGCGCTGGCTGCTCGACGGGCTGGGCGACGACGGCTACCTCGCGGTGATGGCGTACCTCGACCGGTTCGCCGACGCCGACACGGCCCGGCTGCGGTCGCTGCTGGCCGAGGCGGGCGGGCGTCCGGTCACCTTCGGCTGGGGCCCGCGGTTCCTGCACTCGACCGGCCAGTACCACAAGGGCGGGCCGCAGGTGGGCAGCTACCTCCAGGTGACCGGCGCGGTCGCCGAGGACCTGGAGGTGCCGGGCAAGCCGTACACCTTCGGCACCCTCCAGGCGGCGCAGGCCGCCGGCGACCGTCAGGCCCTCGCCGGTCGGGAGCGCCCGGTGCTGCGCCTGCACCTGACGGACCGGACCGCCGGCGTCGCCCAACTGCTCGACGCGG